>NZ_JBOZRT010000079.1:0-4021 GCF_050789165.1 Azospirillum sp. | reverse complement strand
CGTCGCGGAAGCGGTCGACCACCGCGACGTCGGTGATGCCGCGCGCGGCCAGCCCGGCCACGAGGTTCGACCCGATGAATCCGGCCCCGCCGGTGACCACGATCATGCGCCCGCAGCTCCTTATGCGTCCTGGCGCGGGTTATAGGGGCTAACACGTTGAAAGCGCAAGCTGAGCCCTTTCGAGGGCGAAGTCCTGTGCGCGGAGCGCAAGCTTCGAATTCCTATCCGTCGGCATGGCAGGGTGTTCAAAAAGGATTCTCGCGCTTAAGAAGAGGGATCTCGTGACGGGCAACGTGTCATCTTTGCAGTTGTGCCATACCCACAATGCACTGAAACAAAGGTTGCGACCGTGGCGGCGCTGGCCTGATAGTCATCTTGTCGTGGCGCGGTTCGGAGGAGGTATGTGATGAGCAAGGTCTTCCGCTTCTATAACGCGAGGACTGGCGCGCATTTCTACACAGCCGATACCGCCGAGCGGAATAGCATTATCGCGTCAATGCCCGATTTCGGTTATGAAGGCGTGGCGTTCATCAATTTCGCTGGCAATGCGGTCGCTCGCTTTCGGCGGCGGGATACCGGGGCGCATTTCTACACCGCCTCTTCCACTGAGCGGGATTATATCCTGCAAAGTCTGTCCAGTGTCTACGAACTTGAGGACTACAGCGCGTTCAACGCCTACGACACGCAGGAGTCCTCGGCCCTCGCGCCGGTCTACCGGTTCTTCGATGCGTCATCGGGAAACCATTTCTTCACCGCATCAGAGGCCGAGCGCGGCGCCGTCGTGGCAACTCTGCCGAAGTTCCAGGCCGAAGGGGTGGCCTTCTACGTCTCTGTGATGCCGGCCCTCCCTCCCGTGCCCACCGGGAGCCTCGATGAGGATTGGTACCTGCGCGCCTACCCCGACGTACGCGAGGCAGTGAATGCCGGGACGATCACGGTCCGTACACACTACGACGTGTTCGGTCGACAGGAGGGGCGCCTGCCCAACGATATGGCGGCCCTGGCCGGCAACGACAGCTTCATCGCCTTTGACAGCGCGCCCGGTTTCGTACGGGTGCTGAACGGCGGCTCAGGGGATGACTCCCTCGACGGCATTGACGACCACGGCGTCGTCGGTGGGACCATGATGGGCGGCCTGAGCGACGCTGACGACCGCTTGTTCGGCGAATCCGGTGACGATACGCTTTACGGCGCACAAAACGACACGCTGGACGGGGGCAGCGGCAACGATGTCTATTACATTCACTCCGGCGGCGCCCGTGTGACGGAGGGACGCGACGGCGGGACCGACACGCTTACGGTTCGCGAAGACAGCGTGTCGGGAGCCTTCAACTACACCATTCCAAACAACGTTGAGGTCATGCGCCTTTCGGTGAGTGGTTTGGCCAACGGAGCACGGCCGACCTTTACCGGTACGGCGGGTAACGACTTCATTGCGGGCTCGTCCTCGTCGGGCGCACTGCATATTACAGGTGGTGCAGGCGACGACACGCTGAACGGCGGTGCAGGCGGCGCGATTGTGGACGGTGGCGACGGCGACGACTACCTCGTGGCGGCAGCACAGTACGCCACCGGACGCATTACCATCGTTCTGACGTCGAAAGCCGATACGCTGGACGGCGGTGCCGGCAATGACACCCTGGTGGCTTGGTGCGGCGATGACCGGCTGACCGGTGGCGCAGGCAGGGACGCGGTCCTCATCGATATCGGTGCCGCTCCCAACACGCTGTGGAAGGACGTAAGCGCGCCGGACATCGTCTCACCCATCAGTCTGTCGTGGACCGCCGGTACGACGACCGTCACCGACTTCACTCCGGGTGAGGACGTCTTGAGCTTCCGACACACGACGCTGAGCCTTGGCGACATCATGGCGCGCTTCCAGGATCGCGGCGGCGGCACGACGGCCGTGCAGGCCAGCTTTGATACCGGGGAACTCGGCCTGACGCTGGCCGGCAATCAGATGCCGGGGACCTTTACACTGGTCCTGGAAGGGCTCACGAAAACGCAGGTGAGCAGCGGCTGGTTCTCGCTGTCGTCAGGGTCGATCACTTCCGCCTGAGGCAGCCCGGGCGCGCCTGGTGGACGAGTGCGCGCCGGACAGGCTAGCCGACAAGCAGCACCGTCATGCGGATGACGGGGGCGCCGGTGCGGTCTCTGTCGTCGCGAAGCGGGCGACATGCGTGAGCACGCGGGTGGCGAGTGTGTCGTACAAGCGGGGCGGCACGGTCATGGTGGACGGTGTCCGGGACTGTCAGGAATTCCGTGTACGGGCCGGTTGTGATCAGGTGAGCGTGAACCGGTCCTCGAAGAGGATGGCGAGCTGGGCGCGGGCCATGCCCCATTCGCGTGGTGGCATCTTCCAGTCTTTCGAGGCTTGGTTCAACACCAAGTACAGCAGCTTCATCGCGCTCTCATCGGTGGGGAAATGCCCGCGGGTGCGCACCGCCCGGCGCAGCTTGGCGTTCAGCGACTCAATGGCATTTGTGGTGTAGACGATCCGGCGCACGTCGTCGGGGAAGGCAAAGAACGGGATCACCTCCGCCCAGTTCCGCCGCCATGCCATGGCGATCGCTGGGTACTTGGTGCCCCAGGGGCTGGCGGCGAACTCGTCCAGGGCGCGGTGCCCGGCATCGGCATCGGTGGCTCGGTAGATCGCCTTGAGCGCGGCGGCCACCGCTTTGCGCTCCTTCCAGGACACGAACTCCAGCGAGTTCCGAATGAGGTGAATGCACAGAGCGCTCGAAACTGAACAGGACGCCCGGAGGAAAGTGAACGGCCAGTACGGCAGCATGAACAGCGGAGCGGGTTGAGCAGCCGAGCGGCTTCTCGCGCCTTCGTCGCACCAGTAACGGCCCGTGCCGTTGCTCCTCTGCCAAGAGGAGACACGGCATGCCGAGAACGAGGACCGCGATGAGGAAGGTGAAAGAAGTGCTTCGGCTCCGATACGATCTCGCCATGAGCTACAGCCAGATCCGGCGCAGCTGTGGCCTCAGCAACGGCACCCTGAACGGTTTGCTGGCCCGGGCGGAGAAGGCCGGGCTGACCCGCTGGGAGCAGGTCCGCGACTTGAGCGAGGAGGCGCTGGAACGGCGCCTGTTCCAGCGCGCCGATGATGGCCAGTGGCTGGAGGAGCGCCCGCTGCCCGACTGGGCTGAGGTCGAGCGCGACCTGCGCCGCCACAAGCATCTCACCCTGAAGCTGGTGTGGGGCGAGTACATCGAGGCCGACCCCGGCGGCTACGGCTTCAGTCAGTTCTGCGACTACTTCCGCCGCTGGCGGCGCGAGCAGGGCCGCGGCGTCACGCTGCGCCAGGAGCATCGCCCCGGCGAGGCGCTGCAGGTCGACTACGCGGGCGACACCGTCGTGGTGATGGACGGCGGCCAGGCGCGCGAGGCGCAGGTCTTCGTCGCCTGCCTGCCGTTCTCCGGGCTGATCTACACCGAGGCGACGTGGAGCCAGCAGTTGGAGGATTGGCTGGCCTCCCATGTCCGGGCGTTCAGCTTCCTGGGCGGGGTGCCCGGCGCGCTGGTGCCCGACAACTTGAAGAGCGGCGTCACCAAGGCGAACTTCTTCGACCCCGTGCTGAACGCCAGCTATTACGAGCTGGCCCGGCACTACGGCACCGCCATCCTGCCGACCCGGGTGCGCAAACCGCGCGACAAGCCCGCGGCGGAGAACGCCGTCCTCCAGGTCGAACGCTGGGTGCTGGCGCCGCTGCGCCACCAGACCTTCTTCTCGCTGGGCGAGTTGAACGCGGCCATGATGCCGCTGCGCGAGGCGCTCAACAACCGGCCGCTGTCGCCGCCACGCGAGGGAACCCGCCGCTCGGTGTTCGAGACCGAGGAACGGGCGTTGCTGCGGCCTCTGCCCAGCGATCCCTACATCGTGGGGCAATGGGACCTTGGCCGGACCGTCGGTGCCGATTACCACGTGATCGCCGACGGCCATTACTACTCCGTGCCCAGCACCTTGGCGCGCGGCAAGGTGGACGTGTTCACCACCGCCACGCTGGTGACGATCT
>NZ_JBOZRT010000078.1:0-3205 GCF_050789165.1 Azospirillum sp. | reverse complement strand
TGAAGCCGCCCGAAAGGCGGGCGCGCCTCGGCGCGCGCCTTGACAGGGAGCACCCACGGTTCACTCCCTCCTTCGGAAAAAGACGGTTGCTACAGCCCCGACTTCAACCCAATCGAGATGGCCTTCTCCAAACTCAAGGCATTCCTGAAGAAGGCCGCGGCGCGAACCAAGGACGCTCTCTGGGAGGCCATTCGACAGGGCATCGACGCAATCACGCCGGCGGAGTGCGTGAACTTCTTTTCGGCCGCCGGATATGACCGTGATTGAGAGGAAAATGCTCTAGAGCGCTTTCAGGGGTTACCGATTCAGGGGGAATTTACGGCAGCTGGGCTGCGTGATTCACCGTCCTCGACGGATGGAGGATCTGCATGGCCCGAGCCTACAGCCAGGATTTGCGGGATCGCGTGTTGAAGGCGGTGGCGGCTGGCCTATCGGCCCGGCAAGCCGCAGCGCGCTATCAGGTAGGGGTCGCGACGGCGATCGTGTGGGTGCGCCGGGCGCGCAGCACCGGCGAGACGGCGGCGCGGCGCCAAGGCCCGCCGCGCGGCTCGAAGCTCGATGCTCATGCGGAGTTCTTGCTCGACCTCGTCGCGGCGACGCCCCACCTTCACCTTGACCGAGCTGCAGGTGCTCCTGCGTGAGGAGCGCGGCGCGTCCGCCAGCATCGGCACGCTGTGGCGCTTCTTCGCCGTGCGCGGCATCACGTATAAAAAAAACCGCGCATGCGGCCGAACAGGACCGCGCGGATGTCGCTGCGGCACGGGAGGCGTGGTTCGAGGCGCAGCCCGACCTTGACCCGACCAAGCTGGTGTTCCTCGACGAGACCGGCGCCTCGACCAAGATGGCTCGCCTGTATGGGCGCTGCGCCCGCGGCGAGCGGTTGCGCGCCGGCATCCCGCACGGCCACTGGAAGACCACCACCTTTGTCGCCGGTCTGCGCCTGAGCGGCTTCACGGCACCGATGGTGCTGGATGGGCCGATGACCGGGCGGTGGTTCCTGGCCTATGTCGAGCAGATCCTGTGCCCGACGCTCCGAGCGGGCGATGTCGTGATCATGGACAACCTGCCAGCCCACAAGAGCGCCGCGGTGCGGGCGGCAATCACCGCCACCGGCGCACGCCTCCTGCTCTTGCCGCCCTACTCACCGGACTTCAACCCCATCGAAAACGCCTTCGCCAAGCTCAAGGCGCTCCTGAGAAAGGCGGCGGCCCGAACCAAGCAGGCCCGCTGGCAAACCATCGGCCAACTCCTCGATGAGTTCCCTCCCGATGAATGCGCCAACTACTTCACCGCCGCTGGCTATGAGCCGGAGTAACTGGAAAATGCTCTAGCGTTCTACCGCTCTCGTCGGCAAGCCTCTGGAGAAAGCCTTCCACTCCCTCGATCCGCGTCGGCCCCGGCAGGACAGCGTTCACCGTCACGCCGGTTCCCGCCAGCTCGATGGCCAGCCCGCGAGACACGCTGAGCTGGGCGGTCTTGGTCATGCCGTAGTGGATCATCTCGCGTGGGATGTTGAGGGCGGACTCGCTTGAGATGAACAGGATGCGCCCCCAGCCGCGCGCTCCGCCATGCCTGGTGCGTACCGCCGGGCGAGCCGGATGCCGCTCAGCACGTTGACCTCGAAGAAGCGCCGCCAGTCCTCGTCGAGGATCTCGAAGAACGGCTTCGGCTCGAAAATGCCGAGATTGTTGACCAGGATATCCAAGGATGGGGCGCGTGCGGCCAATGCCTCGGCCCCTTCGGGCGTAGCGGCATCTGCGGCAACTGTCTCCACGATGGCGCCTGCAACTGCCTCGCGAATGCGAGCGGCCGCGCGCTCGACACTCTCGGAGGTGCGGCCGTTGACGACGACAGCGGCGCCCTGGGCGGCGAGGCCGCGGGCGATGGCGAAGCCGATGCCGGCGGTCGAGCCGGTCACCAAAGCACGGCGGTCACGAAGGTCGAAGTTCATGGGAGGCCTCGTGTCATGGGTCAGCGGTTGACCGACTGCATGCCGGCTTCCGGGTAGCGGGTGCCGGCGGCGGCGCCCGGCGGGCACGCCGCGTCGATGGCGGCGAGTTCGGCGGCGCTCATCGTGACGGACAGGGCGCCGAGGTTCTGTTCCAGGTAGGTACGCCGCTTGGTGCCGGGGATCGGCACGATGTCCGGCCCGCGCGCCAGCACCCAAGCCAGGGCCAGTTGTGCCGGCGTGCAACCCTTGTCGCGCGCCATCTCCTCGATACGGCGGACCAGGTCGAGGTTGCGCTGGAAGTTCTCGCCCTGGAAACGGGGTGAGTTGCGACGATAGTCATCGGAGGCCAGACCTCGAAACGCTTGATCTGTCCGGTGAGGAACCCGCGCCCGAGCGGGCTGTAAGCGACGAAGCCGATGCCCAGGTCGCGCACGGTCGGCAGTATCGCGTCCTCCGGATCGCGGCTCCACAGCGAGTACTCGGTCTGCAAAGCGGCGATCGGGTGCACGGCGTGGGCGCGCCGGATTGTCTCGGGCGCAGCTTCGGACAGGCCGAGAAAGCGCACCTTGCCGTCGCGCACCAGATCAGCCATGGCGCCCACGGTGTCCCCGATGGGGGTGTTGGGATCCACGTGGTGCTGGTAGTAGAGGTCGATCACCTCCAGGCCGAGCCGGCGCAAGCTCGCCTCGCACGCGGAACGGACGTACTCCGGCCGGCCGTCGATGCCGAGGAAGCTGCCATCCTCCCCGCGCACGTTGCCGAACTTGGTCGCCAGGACGACGCGGTCGCGGCGGTCGCGGATGGCGCGGCCGACCAGTTCCTCGTTGCGGCCGACGCCGTACATGTCAGCCGTATCCAGCAGCGTGACGCCAAGTTCGAGCGCCCGGTGGATGGTGGCAATCGCCTCCGTCTCGTCGCGCCCGGCGTAGAACTCAGACATTCCCATGCAGCCGAGCCCGACCGCAGACACCTCGAGACTCCGCCCCAAACGT
Source organism: Azospirillum sp. (assembly GCF_050789165.1). NCBI lineage: Bacteria > Pseudomonadati > Pseudomonadota > Alphaproteobacteria > Rhodospirillales > Azospirillaceae > Azospirillum > Azospirillum sp. The sequence goes on along the minus strand of NZ_JBOZRT010000078.1, from coordinate 262 downwards.
CGCACGTCCATTCCAGACCTCCGGATCTGCCGCTTCGCAAGCCGTTGCTTTGACAATAGGGCGGCGATCCGGCGGGGCACCCTCCGAACGCCACTCCCCGCTATTGGCGCCCGCTCCGTGTGCCCCGCGGTTCGGCAGATCCGTAGCGCTCTGAATGGCCGCTCGTGGCGGATATCGTTGAAAAAGTCGGGCGCTGGCCGAGTGCTACCGTGCCGACCGCGAGGGGCCAGCGGGTAGAGGCCCCCTCATGCCGGGCTGGGTT
>NZ_JBOZRT010000077.1:0-5736 GCF_050789165.1 Azospirillum sp. | reverse complement strand
GGCGCCCGCCCCGGCTCCCGCGCCCGCCGCCGCACCGCCGGCGGCGACGCCCGCGCCGGCCCCGGCATCGCCACCAACCCAGACGGCCGCCCTGCCGCCGCCCGCCCCGCCCCCGGCGTTGCCGCGCAGCGCGCTCAGCGTGGTGTTCGACGGCGGTGCGTCCGACCTGCCGGAGTCGGCCGAGGCGACGGTGAACGATCTCGCCCAGCGGATGCGCGCCAACGAGACTCTGCGCCTGCAGCTGCGCTCCTACGCCAGCGGCACGGCGGAGACGGCGCGCGAGGCACGGCAGCTGTCGCTGGCCCGCGCGCTTGCGCTGCGCGAGCGGCTGAGCGCCTTCGGCATCCGCAGCACCCGCATCGACATCCGCGCGCTGGGCAACGGCGCCGCCGACGGGCCGCCGGATCGCATCGACGTGGAGTTCCTGAACTGAACGAGGCGCGCGCGCCCGAACGGAGGAGTTGGTTCCGATGACGCGCCCTGAGCGCTTCCTGACCCGGATGATTCTCTTCCTCGTCGTCGTCGTCGTGGTGGTCGGGCTGCTGTTCCCGGCGCTCTACGGTGCGTTCATGACCAACGCGGCGCTGAACGGGCTGATCATGACGGCGCTGCTGGCCGGCATCGTCTTCATCTTCCGGCAGGTGCTGATCCTGCGGCCGGAGGTGGCGTGGCTGCACGGCTACCAGCAGTTCCAGCACGACCGCCCCGGCGCGCTGGCCACCGTGCCGGAGCCGGTGCTGCTCGGCCCGCTGGCCCGCATGCTGGGCGAGAAGCGCGGGCGGCTGATGCTGTCGGCGCTGTCCATGCGCACCGTCCTCGACGGCCTCGCCGCGCGCCTCGACGAATCGCGGGAGCTGTCGCGCTACCTCATCAGCCTGCTGATCTTCCTCGGCCTGCTCGGCACCTTCTGGGGCCTGCTGCACACGGTGCGCTCGGTCGGCTCGGTGATCGGCAACCTCAGCGTCAGCGGCGGCGACGTCGCCTCGATGTTCGCCAGCCTGCAGCACGGGCTGGAGGCGCCGCTGACCGGCATGGGCACGGCGTTCTCGTGCTCGCTGTTCGGCCTCGCCGGATCGCTGGTGCTGGGCTTCCTGGAGCTGCAGGCGACGCAGGCGCAGCACCGCTTCTACCAGGACGTCGAGGACTGGCTGTCCGGCGCCACCCGCCTGTCCACCGGCGCGGCCGGCAACCTGGAGACCGGCGACCAGTCGATCCCGGTGTACGTCCAGGCGCTGCTGGAGCAGACGGCGGAGAACCTGGACGGCCTGCAGCGCATCGTCGCCTCCGGCGAGGAGAGTCGCCGCACCTCCAACACCAACCTGATGGCGCTGACCGAGCGGCTGAGCACGCTGACCGACCAGATGCGGGCCGAGCAGACGCTGCTGCTGAAGCTCACCGAGAGCCAGATGGAGATGAAGCAGGTGCTGGGCCGGCTTGCCGACGCCACCGCCGGCGGGCTGGACGAGAACTCGCGCCAGCACCTGCGCAACATCGACGTCTACCTCGCCCGTCTCGTCGAGGAGACCTCCTCCGGCCGCACCCAGGCGGTGGGCGAGATCCGCAACGAGATCAAGGTCCTCACCCGCACCATCGCGGCGCTGGCGGAAGAGGCGGAACGCGCCGACGGGCGGTAAGGGAGCCCTCGCACCATGGCAAGCTTCAGCCGCCGCAACGGACACCGCGAACTGAACGCCTGGCCCGGCTGGGTCGATGCGCTGTCGTCGCTGGTGATGGTGGTCATCTTCCTGCTGATGGTCTTCGTGGTGGCGCAGTTCTACCTCGCCACCGCGCTGACCGGCCGCGACGAGCAGCTGCAGAGCCTGTCGCGCAAGGTGGCCGAGCTGAACGACCTGCTGACCATGGAGCGCGACGCCAACGCCGACCTGCGCGTCAACATCGCGCAGATGTCGGACCAGCTCCAGTCCTCGGTGGCCACCCGCGAGGACCTGACGGCGGCCATGGGCCAGCTCCAGGACGAGCGCGACGCCACCGCCCGCGAGGCCGCCTCGCTCGCCGCCGACATCAAGGCGCTGCGCGAGATGCGCCAGCGCCTGGAGGGCGAGGTGGCGGAGCGCGCCGCGGCACTGCGCCTGACCGAGGAGCAGCGGCAGGCGCTGCTCGCCCAGCTCGGCACCGCGCGCGACCGCAGCAAGGAGCTGGAGGCGAAGCTCGCCGACTCCGGCGAGAAGACCATGCTGGCGCAGAAGGAGATCGCGCTGCGCGACCAGCAGATCGCCGCGCTGAACCGCCAGATCGCCGAGGCCACCGACAAGGCGGACGCGACGCAGAAGGACATCGCGCAGGCGCAGAAGGACCTGACGCTGCGCAACGACCAGATCGACACGCTGAACAAGCAGATCGCCGCGCTGCGCGACCAGCTCGCCCGCATCGGCGAGGCGCTGAACCTGTCGGAGAAGAAGGCGAGCGAGCAGCAGGTGCAGATCGCCGACCTCGGCGCCCGGCTGAACCAGGCGCTGGCCAGCAAGGTGCAGGAGCTGGCCCGCTACCGCTCGGAGTTCTTCGGGCGCATGCGCGAGGCGCTGGGCACCCGGCAGGACATCCGCATCGTCGGCGACCGCTTCGTCTTCCAGTCCGACATCCTGTTCCCCTCGGCCTCGGCCGAGCTGCAGGAGGCCGGCAAGCGCCGCATGGCCGACCTCGCGCAAACCCTGATCGAGCTGGGCAAGACGATCCCGTCTGACATCAACTGGGTGCTGCGCGTGGACGGCCACACCGACAGCCGGCCGATCACCCGCACCTACGCGTCCAACTGGGAGCTGTCGGCGGCGCGCGCCATCGCGGTGGTGAAGTTCCTGATCGAGCAGGGCATCCCGGCCGAACGGCTGGTCGCCGCCGGCTTCGGCGAGTGGCAGCCGCTCGACAGCGGCACCAGCGAGGAGGCGCTCGCCCGCAACCGCCGCATCGAGATCAAGTTCGACCAGCGCTGAAGCAACACGCCCCCTCCCCGGCCCTCCCCCGCTTGCGCGGTGGAGGGAACAAAGCTCCCTCTCCCGCGCAAGCGGGGGAGGGTTAGGGAGGGGGCCTTGTTTCGCCTGTTTCCATGCGCGAGGAGGACCCGCGCATGCCCGTTCCCGCCACCCACGCCGCCCCGGCGCCGCGCCGTGCCGACAAGCAGCCGTTCGACATCGACGAGGCGTTCCGCCGCCTGCGCGCCGCCGTCGAGGGCCTGCCCAAGGCCGCCATGTTCGAGCTGCGCGACGAGGGTTACGGCTCACCCTTCGAGCAGCTGGTCGGCAGCCTGATCTCCGCCCGCACCCGCGACGAGACGACGCTGACCGTCTGCCGCCGCCTGTTCGCCGTCGCGCGTACGCCGGAGCAGATGGCGGCGCTGGACGAGGCGGAGCTGGTCCGCCTGCTGAACGGCGCCACCTTCCCGGAGCCCAAGGCACGCGACCTGATCGCGCTGTCGCGCCGCATCGTCGCCGAACACGGCGGCCGGGTGCCGGACACGCTGGAGGGACTGACCGCGTTCCGCGGCGTCGGGCCGAAGATCGCGGCGCTGACGCTGGCGGTCGGCTACGGGCGCCCGGCCGTCGCGGTGGACGTGCACGTGCACCGGGTGACCAACCGCTGGGGCTATGTCGCCACCACGACGCCGGAGCGCACCATGGAGTCCCTGGAGCAGACGCTGCCCGAACGCTACTGGATCGAGATCAACGAGCGGCTGGTGCCCTTCGGCAAATGGATCTGCACCGGCGAGCGGCCGAAATGCTCGACCTGCCCGTTGCTGTCGATGTGCCGGCAGGTGGGAGTGACGTCACATCGCTGACGCTTGGCGGGGAGCGGCCGATTCGGGTACATACACGCCGACTGTGGTCTTTCCCCGGGGTACCGACGCGATGATCCTCTATGCGCTCCGCTGCAACTGCGGCCACGAGTTCGACCAGTGGTTCGAGAACATGGCCGACTACGACGCCCAGCGCCCGTCCCTCACCTGCCCGTCCTGCGGCGGGCACGAGGTGGCCAAGGCCATCATGGCCCCGCGCGTCGGCAAGGCGCAGCCGGCCGCGCCCGCGCACCCCTGCAACCCGGTCGGCTGCGGCAACGGCGCCTGCCCGATGGCGCAGGCGATGATGTGATGCTCGCCCCGCCCCTCCCCGCGCAGCGGGGGAGGGTCGGGGTGGGGGCACGGAGGTTTGCTACCGCCGGCGCTCGCTCGACAGGCGCGGCATGCCGCCGGTGGTCAGCTCCTCGCGGCGGGGGGTGAAGCGGGGTTCGACGCGCGCTTCGCGCTCCTCCTCGTCGCGGACCGGCCCCTTGCTCGACGGGCGGCCGCTGCGCCACCAGCCGAGGCCGATGAAGCCCAGCGTGCCGGCCAGCACCGCCATCACCGCGTAGCGCAGCCAGCCCGGCGCGGTGAACCCGTCCTCGTCCTTCGAGAGCGTCGTCACCGGCACCTCCTTGCCGTCCGCCGTGGTGGCGGTGACGCTGGCGCGCGGGGCGGCCTGCGGCGTGCCGGGTGCGGCGTGCGCGGCCGGAGACGGCGTCGAGGACGATGGGGCCGTGCGGCTCGACGGCAGGGGAACCTCGCTGGGCGCGCCGCGCACCACGGGGCCGAGGGTCACCTCGCCACCGCCGGTGGTGTCGACATCGCCGGAGCGCTGGGCGGCGCGCGGCGCCACCTCCTTCGGCGCGACGCGCGGCACGTTGGCCGGGGCGCCGGTCTTCGGATCGGCGAGGTTGCCCATGGTGCCGGGCGTCTTCGCCGAGCGCTCGCCCATCATCTTGTTGACGGTCGCCTGGTCGAGGTTGCCGGTGGCCGGGAGCCCGTGGTCCTTCTGGTACCTGGACAGCGCGGCGCGGGTCTGCGGCGTCAGCTGGCCGTTGGCGCGGCCGCCGATGTCGTAACTCTTCTCCTTGAGGATCGCCTGCGCCCACTGGATGTCGGCCACCGATTGGGCCAGCGCCGGCCCCAGGCACAGGGCGCCGGCGCCCAACCCCGCGAGAACCGCCAGCGCCATGCGCGGGCGCGTCCGCCCGAAACCGCCAGCCATCGCCGAACCTCCAGACAGTGCAGACCATGTTCCGTAAACCGCTTTGCTAGCAGATTGCGGCGATTTTTCGGGCGGGAAAATGGAGGCACCCACGCCCCGAGTCGCACGCTGCGCCGCAGCGTTGCATCCGGGTCACGATCTGGGTAACGCCGCTGCCCCGCCGCCCCCACCCGCCGCTTGCAGACAATAGATAAAATTTGTGGTATTTTCCGGGCCGGTGCTGCGGACGGGGGGTGCATCATGTCTCGGATGGGCGGAGCGGTGCTGCTGATGGGCGTGCTTCTGCTGGCGGGGTGCAGCAAGCCCGGCTACCGGGAATGGACCGCCAGCGCCGAAGTCGGCCAAGTCGCCTTCGACGAGTGCACGGACGAGGTGGACACCACCATGCGCCTGCGCGGCTACCCGCACCGGCCGCTGCCGGAGACGCCGCACTTCGCCTACCGCAAGGAGATCTTCGGCACCTGCATGCGCCGCAAGGGCTACGCTCCGGACTGAGCATGGACGTTTCCGTCATCCCCGCGGAAGCGCACGGCTGTCCGGGGAACGTGTTTAAGCTTCTGAAACGGCAGAGTTCTGTGGTTCCGAGTCTCCACCTCGGGGATGTGACGGCCCCCGTGCGCGTTGCTTCCATTTTTCGTCATCCCCGCGAAAGCGGGGATCCAGAGAACCTTGGGAAATCAACCCCTTGCCAACTCTCCTGGATCCCCGCTTTCGCGGGGAT
>NZ_JBOZRT010000076.1:0-7191 GCF_050789165.1 Azospirillum sp. | reverse complement strand
TGGTCGGCTTCATGGCGCTGGCGTTCTTCGGCAAGGGCATCGGCGCGCTCGGCTGGGCGGTGATGTCGGACTGCGCGCCCAAGGAGATCACCGGCCTGTCCGGCGGCGTCTTCAACATGTGCGGCAACATCTCCTCCATCACCACGCCGATCATCATCGGCTACATCATCCAGACCTCCGGCTCCTTCAACGGCGCACTCCTCTTCGTCGGAGCCAACGCCCTCGTCGCCGCCGTCAGCTACCTCCTCATCGTCGGCGACATCACGCGCATGACGCTCAAGAAGTAACGCGCGAGCACACACCAAAGGAAAGCAAAGACCATGAGCAAGCTTGGATTCATCGGGTTGGGGATCATGGGTGCGCCGATGGCGGGGCACCTGCAGGCGGCCGGCCACCAGCTGTTCGTCAACACCGTCGGCCCGGTGCCGGACGCACTGACCAAGGGCGGCGCCACGGTGTGCGCCTCCGGCAAGGACGTTGCCGAGAAGGCCGACATCGTCTTCATCATGGTCCCCGACACGCCCGACGTCGAGAAGGTGCTGTTCGCCAAGGGGGGCGTCGCCGAGGGCCTGTCCGCCGGCAAGACCGTGGTGGACATGTCCTCCATCTCCCCGGTCGCCACCAAGGACTTCGCCAAGCGCGTCAACGAGCTGGGCTGCGACTATCTGGACGCGCCGGTGTCGGGTGGAGAGGTCGGCGCCAAGGCGGCCTCGCTGACCATCATGGTCGGCGGTCCGGAGAAGGCCTTCGAGACCGTCAAGCCGCTGTTCGAGCTGATGGGCAAGAACATCACCCTGGTCGGCGGCAACGGCGACGGCCAGACCACCAAGGTCGCCAACCAGATCATCGTCGCCCTGACCATCGAGGCGGTCGGCGAGGCGCTGCTGCTCGCCGCCAAGGCCGGGGCCGACCCGGCCAAGGTCCGGCAGGCGCTGATGGGCGGCTTCGCCAACTCCCGCATCCTCGAGGTGCACGGAGAACGCATGGTCAAGCGCACCTTCGATCCGGGCTTCCGCATCGAGCTGCACCAGAAGGACCTCAACCTCGCGCTCTCCACCGCGCGGTCGCTCGGCGTGGCGCTGCCCAACACCGCCACCGCGCAAGAGCTGTTCAACGCCTGCGCCGCGCACGGCGGCAAGGCGTGGGACCACTCCGGCATGGTGCGCGCGCTGGAGCTGATGGCCAACTTCGAGATCGGCCAGAAGGCGTGAGGGAGCCTGCCATGACCATCGCCCCCCGGGATCTCCTGCGCCGGATGTTCGACGCCGCGGTGAACGCCGCCCAGCCGGCGCACGGCGTGCCGCTGCACCTGCCGGAGCCCCCGAAAGGGCGCCTCGTGGTGATCGGCGCCGGCAAGGCCTCGGGGGCGATGGCCAGGGCTCTGGAGGACCATTGGCCCGGAGACCTCTCCGGGCTGGTGGTCACCCGTTACGGCTACAAGGTGCCGTGCGAGCGCATCGAGGTGGTCGAGGCCGCCCATCCGGTGCCGGATTCCGCCGGCCTGCTCGCCGCCGCCCGCATAGCCAAGCTGGTGCAGGGGCTGACGGCGGACGACACCGTGCTGTGCCTGATCTCCGGTGGCGGCTCGGCGCTGCTGGCCCTGCCGCTCGACGGATTGACGCTGGAGGACAAGCAGGTGGTCAACCGCGCCCTGCTGAAATCCGGCGCCACGATTTCCGAGATGAACTGCGTGCGCCGCCACCTCTCGGCGGTCAAGGGCGGCCGGCTGGCGGCCGCCTGCCATCCGGCCAAGGTCGTCACGCTGCTGATCTCCGACGTGCCCGGCGACGATCCCATGGACATCGCCTCGGGTCCCACCGTCGCCGACCCCACCACCTGCGCCGACGCGCTGGCGATCCTCCGCCGCTATGGCATCCAGGTGCCGCCCAAGGTGCTCGAAGTGCTGGAGAGCGGGCAGGGCGAGAGCGTCAAGCCGGGTGATCCGCGGCTGGCCCGCGCCGAGACGCGGATGATCGCCGCGCCGCAGATGGCGCTGGAGGCCGCCGCTTCCGTCGCCCGCGACGCGGGCTACGCGGTGCACATCCTGGGCGACGCCCTCGAGGGCGAAGCCAAGGACGTCGGCACGGTGCTGGCCGGCATCGCCCGGCAGGTCGCCCGCAAGGGGCAGCCGTTCACGGCACCCTGCGTGCTGCTGTCGGGCGGCGAGACCACGGTGACGGTGCGCGGCCAGGGCCGCGGCGGGCGCAACGTGGAGTTCCTGCTGGCGCTCGGCGTGGCGCTGGACGGCTGTCCGGGCGTGCACGCGCTGGCCGGTGACACCGACGGCGTCGATGGGCTGGAGGAGATCGCCGGGGCATACCTCGGCCCCGACAGTCTGGCGCGCGCCTGGAGGCTGGGCCTCAAGCCCAGGGACCGCTTGGCCGACAACGACGGGCACGGCTTCTTCGAGGTCTTGGGCGACGGCGTCGTCACCGGCCCGACCCTGACCAACGTCAACGATTTCCGCGCGATCCTGATCGACGCGCGCTGAAGGATGAGGAGACCACCCATGCAGATGCCGATCCCCGAGAACACGTTCAAGCGCGCGCTGGAGGCCGGTCGCTCGCAGATCGGCCTGTGGTCGATCCTGTCCAGCCACGTGACGGTGGAGATCATCGCCGGCGCCGGCTTCGACTGGCTGGTGCTCGACACCGAGCACTCGCCGAACGAGCTGCCGATGGTTTACAGCCAGTTGCAGGCCTGCAAGGGCGGCACCGCGCACCCGGTGGTGCGGGTGCCGTGGAACGACATGGTGACGCTGAAGCGCTACCTGGACATCGGCGTGCAGTCGTTCCTGATCCCCTACGTGGAGAGCGCCGAGGAGGCGGCCAGCGCCGTGGCCTCCACCCGCTACCCGCCGCACGGCGTGCGCGGCTATTCGGCCGCTCCGCGGGCGAGCGGCTTCGGACGGATCAAGGACTACCCGCAGGTCTGCGAGCGCGAGTTGGCGGTGCTGGTGCAGATCGAGACGCGCAAGGGCCTGGACAACATCGAGGCGATCGCCGCGGTGGACGGCGTCACCGGCCTGTTCATCGGGCCGGGCGACCTCGCCGCTGCCCTCGGCCACGTCGGCAACCCGAAGCACCCCGAGGTGCAGGCGGCGATCGAGGACGCCATCGCCCGCATCCGCAAGGCCGGCAAGCCGGTGGGCATCCTCAGCGCCGACGAGGCGTTGGCGAAGCGTTACATCGAGCTGGGCTGCACCTTCACCGCGGTCGGCTCCGACCTGGGCATCCTCGCCCGCGTCTCCGAACAGCTCGCCGCGAAGTTCAAGGGGTAACAAACGGAGCCCTCCCCCGCCTCCGGCGGGGGAGGGTTGGGTGGGGGGCAGCGGCGTGGGCGAGAATCAACGCCTGCCAACGGCGCCGCTGCCCCCACCTAAACCTCCCCCAGCGGGGCTGGGGGAGGGACTTTGCACACTTCGCTTCAAAGGCAACGGCCATGACCGACACGCCGCTCTACATCAAGGTGCACGCCGACGACAACGTCGCCATTGTCGTCAACGCTCTGGGCCTGCCGGCGGGGACCGCGTTCCCTTGCGGGCTGGTGTTGCGCGAGTTCGTCCCGCAGGGGCACAAGGTGGCCCTGCGGGACCTCGTCGAGGGCGAGGCGATCCTGCGCTACGGCGAGGTGATCGGCACCGCCGAGCGCGCGATCCCCAAGGGAAGCTGGATCGAGGAGTCGCTGGTCCGCCTGCCGAAGGCGCCGGACCTCCAGAGCCTGCCGCTCGCCACCAACGTGCCGGCACCCCAGCCGCCGCTGGAGGGCTGCACCTTCGAGGGCTACCGCAACCCCGACGGGTCGGTCGGCACCAAGAACGTGCTGGGCATCAGCATGAGCGTGCAGTGCGTGGCCGGCGTGCTCGACCACGCGGTCGAGCGCATCAAGAAGGAGCTGCTGCCGCGCTTCCCCAACGTCGACGACGTGGTCGCCATCGAGCACGCCTACGGCTGCGGCGTGGCGATCAACGCGCCGGAGGCGGTGGTGCCGATCCGCACTCTCCAGAACCTCGCCCGCAACCCGAACCTGGGCGGGCAGGTGATGGTGGTCGGCCTGGGCTGCGAGAAGCTGCAGCCGGAACGCCTGCTGCCGGCCGGTGCCGACGGCGCCACCAGCATCATGACCCTGCAGGACGAGCGCAACGTCGGCTTCGGCTCCATGGTGGCGTCCATCATGGAGATGGCGGAAAAGCGCCTGGAAGAGCTGAACCGGCGCCGCCGCGAGACCTGCCCTGCGTCGGATCTGGTGGTCGGCATGCAGTGCGGCGGCAGCGACGCGTTCTCGGGCGTCACCGCCAACCCGGCGGTCGGCTACGCGTCCGACCTGCTGGTGCGGGCCGGGGCGACCGTCATGTTCTCGGAAGTCACCGAGGTGCGCGACGCCATCCACCTCCTCACCCCGCGCGCCGTCAACGAGGAGGTCGGCCGCGCGCTGATCCGCGAGATGGACTGGTACGACCGTTACCTCGCCGCCGGGCAGACCGACCGCGCGGCCAACCCCTCGCCGGGCAACAAGAAGGGCGGTCTGGCCAACGTTGTGGAGAAGGCGCTGGGCTCCATCGCCAAGTCGGGCAGCAGCGCCATTTCCGGCGTGCTGTCGCCGGGCGAACGCGCCGACCGCAAGGGTCTGCTGTACGCCGCCACGCCGGCCAGCGACTTCGTCTGCGGCACGCTGCAGTTGGCGTCGGGCTGCAACATGGAGGTGTTCACCACCGGCCGCGGCACGCCCTACGGCCTCGCCATGGTGCCGGTCATCAAGGTGGCGACCCGCACCGCGCTGGCCGAGCGCTGGCACGATCTGATCGACGTGGACGCCGGGCGCATCGCCACGGGGCAGGCCACCATCGAGGACATTGGAATGGAATTGTTCCAGCTTATCCTTGATGTCGCCAGCGGGCGGAAGCAAACCTGGGCCGACCGCTGGGGCCTGCGCAATGCGATGACGCTGTTCAACCCGGCGCCCGTGACCTGACAAGACGGAGACGACCATGACGGTTCCGACGACGACGCTTCCCTCCGGCGAGGCTGTGCCGGTGCTGGGGCAGGGGACCTGGTTCATGGGCGAGGACGACCGCGAGCGGGGCGCGGAGGCGGACGCGCTCCGCCTCGGCCTCGACCTCGGCCTGACGCTGATCGACACCGCCGAGATGTACGGCGACGGCGGTGCCGAGGAGGTGGTGGGCGAGGCCATCGCCGGCCGCCGCGACGGCGTGTTCCTGGTCAACAAGGTGCTGCCGCAGAACGCGTCGCGCCGCGGCACCGTCGCCGCGTGCGAGCGCAGCCTGCGCCGGATGGGCACCGACCGCATCGACCTCTACCTGCTGCACTGGCGCGGCGGGCACCCGCTGGCCGAGACGGTGGCGGCGTTCGAGGAGCTCCAGGCCGCCGGCAAGATCCGGCGCTGGGGCGTCAGCAACCTCGATCCGCGTGACATGGAGGAGCTGGTGCGGGTGCCGGGCGGCGAGGCCTGCGCCACCGATCAGGTGCTCTACAACCTGACGCGCCGGGGTATCGAGTTTGACCTTCAGCCCTGGTGCCGCCGGCGCGGCATCCCGATCATGGCCTATTCGCCGATCGAGCAGGGCCGCATGCTGAACCATCCCGAACTGCGCCGCGTCGCCGGCCGGCACGGCGCGACCCCGGCGCAGGTGGGGCTGGCGTGGCTGCTGCGGCAGGAGGGGGTGATCGCCATCCCCAAGGCGTCGTCGCCCGGCCACGTGCGCGAGAACCGCGCGGCGCTCGACCTGCGGCTGACGGAGCAGGACCTCGCCGACCTCGACCGCGCCTTTCCGCCGCCGCGCCGGGCGCAGCCGCTGGAAATGCTGTAGGGCTTACGTCGTCGCGCGCTCGACGATCTCGAAGCCGACGTCGACCACCTTCTGCTCCACCGGCTTGTCGGCGAGGCGGTTGAGCAGCGCCTCGGCGGCGAGGCGGCCGATGGCGAAGCGGTCGATGCGCACGGTGCTCAGCGGCGGCGACATGTAGGCGGCGAAGTCCAGGTCGCCGAAGCCGATCACCGCGATGTCGCCGGGCACCGACAGGCCGCGCGCCTGCGCCTCCAGCACCACGCCGTGCGCCATGGAATCCGAGCTGCAGTGGATCGCCCCGCGGAACCCGTCGGCGAGCAGCCGGCTCAGCGCGTCGCGGCCCATGGCCAGCGAGCTGGGAGCCGGCGTGGTGATGCAGGTCACGTCGGTGACGCCCAGGGAGGCCAGCGTCGCGACGATGCCGTCGCGGCGGATGGTGGCGCGCTCGTCCTCGGCGCTGAACACGGCGACGCGGCGGTAGCCCTTGGCGTGCAGGTACTCGCCGACGCCACGCCCGACCGCCTGATGCGAGAAACCGACCGCCATGTCGATGGGCTTGTGCGACAGGTCCCAGGTCTCGACGATGGGGATGCGCGCGGCGCGCAGCTGCCGGCGCGTCTCCGGCGAGTGGGTGGTGCCGGTCAGGTACAGCGCGTCGGGACAGCGGCTGAGGATGGCGTGCAGCAGGTTGTCCTCCCGCTCCGCCGGGTAGCCCGACAGGCCCAGCAGCATCTGGTAACCGTCCATCGCCAGCCGGTCGGTCAGCGCCTGGATGGCGCCGGAGAACAGCACGTGCGTCAGCGTCGGCACCACCGCCGCCACCAGCTTGGTGCGGCTGGAGGCCAGCCCGCCGGCCAGCAGGTTCGGCACGTAGCCGGTCTCCGCGATGGCCTTGCGGACGATCGTCTGGATTTCCGGCGTGACCGATTCCGGGCGGTTGATGACCCGCGACACGGTCATCGCCGACACGCCGGCCAGCTTCGCCACGTCCTCCAGCGTCACCCGGCCGCTCGACGGGCGCACGCCACGGCCGGTGCCGGTCTTGGCCGTGGCCGCCTTGGTGGCCTTGCGGGGGGGGAGGGTCGGTGTGTCGGACACGGCGGGGTTCCTGGAAAGGGCACTACATACGATGTATGCGCATGCTCAGCAAGGGCGGTAGCCCCCGCACTGATCACGTGTAGCGTGTGGTGCCGCTTTGCAAGGCGCGGGCGGAGCCGTTCTCCTGCCGACGCGCTTGCAACACCTCTGCCAGCGGGGCGGGGGAGGGGAGCAGGTTCGCCCTACCCCGAAAAAGCGCGGCCATAACGTCGCACCCCACTTGCGGGCGGCGTTGGTTAGCGCTAACAATCGCAGCGCTATTGTGAGCGCTAACACGAGAAGACGCG
>NZ_JBOZRT010000075.1:0-20871 GCF_050789165.1 Azospirillum sp. | reverse complement strand
GCGAAGGCGGGGATCCAGTGCTCGCGTCCGCGAGCCTCATGACTCATGTCGCCCCTGTCGGGGCTCATCCTGGATCCCCGCCTTCGCGGGGATGACGACCAAGAAAGTGTCTGGAGCGGTATCCGAACGCTAAACTTAGCGCCTGTGGGGACAAGCCCGGCCATGACGATGAAAGAAGGTTCAGACCGATCGGTGAACCGCCCCGCTCACTCCGCCGCGACGGTGCGCAGGTGCGGGTTGGCCTTGCGCTTGGCGCCGGTGCGGACGTGGGTGGAGTACAGCGTCAGGCCGACGAAGGTCACGCCGCCCACCAGGTTGCCCAGCACGGTCGGGATCTCGTTCCAGATCATGTAGTCCATGATCGAGAACTTGCCGCCCAGCATCAGGCCCGACGGGAAGAGGAACATGTTCACCACCGAATGCTCGAAGGCCATGCCGAAGAACAGCATGATCGGCATCCACATGGCGATGACCTTGCCCGACACGGTGTTCGACATCATGGCGCCGACGACGCCGGTGGACACCATCCAGTTGCACAGCACGCCGCGGATGAACAGCGTCAGCATGCCGGCGAGGCCATGCGCGGCGTAGCCGACGGTGCGGGATTCGCCGATGGTGCCGATCTTCAGGCCGACGGCGTCCGGCGCGGTGGTGAAGCCGTTGGTGAAGATGATCGCCATCATCAGCGCCACGGTCAGCGCGCCGCCGAAGTTGCCGACGAAGACCAGCGCCCAGTTGCGCAGCACGCCGCCGAGCGTGACGCCCGGCCGCTTGTCGAGCAGCGCCAGCGGCGTCAGCGTGAAGACGCCGGTCAGCAGGTCGAAGCCCAGCAGGTAGAGCATGCAGAAGCCGACCGGGAACAGGATCGCGCCGACGATCGGCACGCCCGTCTGCACGCTGACGGTGACCGCGAAGACCGCGGCGATGGCCAGGATGGCGCCGGCCATGTAGGCGCGGATCAGGGTGTCCCGGGTCGACATGAAGATCTTGGATTCGCCGGCGTCGACCATCTTGGTGACGAACTCGGTGGGGGCGAGATAAGCCATTGCGGAATCTTCCTCGACTGTTTTTGTTGGAGGACGAGCGGGCGCGCGGATCGCCTAGATCGCCCCGAGGGCGACGTAGATCGTCTGGTCCTCGATCTTGACGGGGTAGGAATTGGTCTGCCCCTCGTCGGCCCCTTCGGCGCGGCCAGTTTCCAGGGAGATCACCCAGTTGTGCAGCGGGCAGGTGACGCGGCCGGCGTGCACGATGCCCTGCGACAGCGGCCCGTTCTTGTGCGGGCAGCGGTCCTCCAGGGCGAAGATGCGGTCGTCCGCGGTGCGGAAGACCGCGACCTTGGTGTCGCCGGCCTTCACGCAGCGGGCACCCTGGCGCGGGATGTCGTCGATGCTGCCGACGGCGGTCCACTTGATCATCTGGTGCATGGTCGTTTACCCCACCTCGGCGAGCAGCGAGAATTCGTGACGGTCGGTCGCCCCGCTGGCGCGCTCGGCCCACGGGTCGTCCTGGGAGAAGGATTGCGAGAAGAGGAAGCGGGCGTTCAGGGACTTCCGCCCCTTCGGGTCATCGACCAGCCGCTGCTTGATGGCGGCGAGGCCGACGCGCTCCAGCCAGGGCGCGGTGCGCTCCAGGTAGCGGGCGTCCTCGCGGTAGAGCTGCATGAAGGCGCCGGTGTACTCCAGCACCTCCTCCTCGGTGTCGACCTTGACCAGCAGGTCGCAGGCGCGGAGGTGCATGCCGCCGTTGCCGCCGACGTGCAGTTCGTAGCCGCTGTCCACGCAGATCACGCCGAGGTCCTTGATGGTCGCCTCGGCGCAGTTGCGCGGGCAGCCGGAGACGGCGAGCTTCACCTTGTGCGGAGTCCAGCTGCCCCAGGTCAGGCGCTCCAGCTTCACGCCCAGGCCGGTGCTGTCCTGCGTGCCGAAGCGGCACCATTCCGACCCGACGCAGGTCTTCACCGTGCGCAGGCCCTTGGCGTAGGCGTGGCCGGAGACCATGCCGGCGGCGTTGAGGTCGGCCCAGACGGCGGGCAGGTCCTCCTTCTTCACGCCGAACAGGTCGATGCGCTGGCCGCCGGTGACCTTCACGGTGGGGATGGCGAACTTGTCCACCACGTCGGCGATGGCGCGCAGCTCGGCGGAGGTGGTCAGGCCGCCCCACATGCGCGGCACCACCGAGTAGGTGCCGTCCTTCTGGATGTTGGCGTGCATCCGCTCGTTGACGAAGCGCGAGCGGCTGTCGTCCTTGTACTCGCCCGGCCACGCGCACATCAGGTAGTAGTTCAGCGCCGGCCGGCACGACGCGCAGCCGTCGGGCGTCGTCCACTCCAGCGCCTGCATGACGTCGGGGATGCCCTTCAGCTCCAGCATGGCGATGGCGCGGCGCACCTCGTCGTGGGTGCGGTCGGTGCACGTGCACATCGGCTTCGGCCCGGTTTGCGCCCGGTAGCCGTCGCCCAGCGTCAACGCCAGAAGCTGCTCCACCTGCCCGGTGCAGCTGCCGCAGGACGCCGACGCCTTGGTGTGCGCCCGCACCTCGTCCAGGCTGGTCAGGCCCTTCTCGGTGATGGCGGTGACGATGGTGCCCTTGCACACGCCGTTGCAGCCGCAGATCTCCGCGCTGTCCGGCAGGGCCGCGAGCGCGGCGCCAGGGCTGGCGCTGGCGCCGCCCTGGTAGCCCTGGCCGAAGACGAGGGTGTCGCGGATGGCCGAGACGTCCTGCCCGTCCTTCAGCATCTGGAAGTACCAGCCGCCGTCGCGGGTGTCGCCGTACAGCACGGCGCCGAGGATGCGGTTGTCCTTCAGCACGACGCGCTTGTAGACGCCGCGCGCCGCGTCGCGGAAGGTGACGTCCTCGCAGTCCTTGCCGCCGCTGAAGTCGCCGGCCGAGAACACGTCCACCCCGGTGACCTTCAGCTTGGTCGAGGTGACGGAGCCGGTGTAGGCGGCCTCCGTCCCGCCGGCCAGCCGGTCGGCCGCGACCCTGGCCATCTCGAACAGCGGGGCGACGAGGCCGTAGGTCTGCCCGCGGTGCTCGACGCACTCGCCCACCGCCAGGATCGCCGGGTCTGAGGTGACCATGGCGTCGTCCACCTGGATGCCGCGCCCGCAGGCGAGCCCGGCGGCCTTGCCCAGCGCCAGGTTCGGGCGGATGCCGACGGCCATGACCACGAGGTCGGCGGGCAGCACCTGTCCATCCTTCAGGCGCACGCCGGAGACGCGCTCGTCGCCGACGATCTCCGCCGTGTCGGCGCCGGTCAGCACGGCGATGCCGCGGCGCTCCAGCTCGCGCCGCAGCAGCGTGCCGGCGGAACGGTCGAGCTGCCGCTCCATCAGCGTGTCCATCAGGTGCACGACGGTGACGTCCATGCCCTTGACCGTCAGGCCGTTGGCCGCCTCCAGGCCGAGCAGGCCGCCGCCGATGACCACCGCGCGGCCCCCCTTGGCCGCCGCCTCCAGCATCGCGTCCACGTCGGCGAGGTCGCGGAAGCCGATCACGCCCGGCAGCGTGGCGCCCGGCACCGGGATGACGAAGGGGGTGGACCCGGTGGCGATCAGCAGCCGGTCGTAGGCCACCGTGCGGCCGGACATCGCGGTGACCGTGCGCTTTGCCCGGTCGATGCTCTCCACCATGTCGCCGGTGTGGAGCGTGATTCCGTTGGCCTCGTACCAGTCCCGGCCGTTCAGGACGATCTGGTCGAAGGTCTTCTCCCCCGCCAGCACCGGCGAGAGCATGATGCGGTTGTAGTTGGGGTGCGGCTCGGCGCCGAAGACCGTGATGTCGTAGCGGCCCGGCGCCTTGGCCAGCAGGTCTTCCAGCGTGCGGATGCCCGCCATACCGTTGCCGACGACGACCAGACGCTCGCGCGGTGACTGCAATGTGTGCTGCATGCCCGATGCTTTCGTCCAAAAAGAAAAGGCGCCCGAACCGCCGGAATCCACGCGGGGATCCCAGAGGGTTCGGACGCCATTGTCCGGGGGTATGGTCCAACGTCGGACCGGCAGCGACGCCGTTGCCGCTGCCCTGATCGCCCTCCACTTAGCAACGCGCGTGCCAAGCCCGACGGCGGCACTCGGGCATGGGGCGGAACCGCTGGATCCCGCCCTTTGCGGCAATCCGTGAGGCGTCCCTGGCGCTTGCCCATGCCGTGTGCATCAGGGCCGCGCCGATCAAAAAACGGTCAGTCGCCACCGAATTGTGCAGGGCGTCACGCGGCAGGCATGGGGCGGCGGCCGCTTTCCACACAGAGGAAATCCGACCAGCACGGACTGGCGCCGCACGCGATTCCATGCTTTGAGGAGTCGATCCGCCACGCCCGCAGGGAGCATCGCTCATGGCGCCCGTCACCACGTCCATCGTCCTCGTCCACGGCGCGTTCGCCGACGGCTCGGCCTGGAACCGGGTCATCCCGCTGCTGCAGGCCGAGGGCTTCGAAGCGATCGCGGTGCAGAATCCCCTGACGTCGCTGGAGGAGGACGTCGCCCACGTGCAGCGCGCCATCGACCGCGCCGCCGGGACGGTGGTGCTGGTCGGCCATTCCTGGGGTGGCGCCGTCATCACCCAGATTGGCAACCAGGAGAAGGTCAAGGCGCTGGTCTACGTGGCCGCCTTCGCACCGGCCGCGGGGCAGTCGCCGAACGACACCCTCAAGCCCTACCCGCCCTCGCCGGGCCTGTCGAGCGTGTCGGTGGACAAGGCCGGCTACCTGTTCCTGTCGCCCGACAGCCTGGCCTGGAACTTCGCCCAGGACCTGCCGCCGGAGGAGACGGCGCTGCTCGCCGCGGTGCAGGGACCGGTCAAGGCCGCCTGCTTCGGCACCCGGGTCACCGCCGCCGCCTGGGAGAGCAAGCCCTCCTGGTACATCGTGGCGACCCAGGACCGCATGCTTCCCCCGCCCTTCCTGCGCGACACCGCCACGCGGATCGGCGCCCGGACCGTGGAGGTCGAGGCCAGCCACGTTCCGCACGCGTCGCGGGCTCAAGCCGTCGCCGCGGTGATCGCCGAGGCGGCGCGCGCCGGCTGAGATACCGAAAAAGCCCGCGCGGCGTGATGCCGTGCGGGCTTCTTGCGATTGGTTGCTGGGCCGAGCAATGGCCGAAAGCGACGATCACCGACCGTCGCGATTTGAGCGCTCGTCGATCTGCACCAAGGCAAACAGCCGACGTTCGAACTCGTTCGCAAAGGCGGTGGCATCGCACAGGCGTGAAGCCTGGAGGTGCGGGCGCAGCGCCTGACGGTCGGCGGCGAGGCGGTCGGGATCCGAGGCCAGGATGGCAGCCTTGCGGACGAAATCATCCGCGTCCGCGGCGATCAGGTCGGGCCGGTCGGCGGCGGTCAACAGCGCAGCGCCGACACGGGCGGCGTGGCGTTCGCCCGGCAGGGTCAGCACCGGAACGCCCATCCACAGCGCCTCGCAACTGGTCGTCGTCCCGTTGTAGGGGAAAGGATCGAGCGCCACGTCCATCCGCCCGTAAGCCTTCAAGTGACCGTCATTGTCGGGAACCCGCGCCAGCAACTCGATCCGGTCGGCCGCCACCCCATGGGGCGCGAACAGCCCCAGCACCCGCTTGCGGACGGAACTGTCGATCAGCGGTGCGGCCTTCAGCAGCAGCCGGCTCCCCGGCACGGCGTGCAGAACCCGCGCCCACAGGGCCGCTACGTCCGGGTTCAGCTTGTTCAGCGTGTTGAACGACCCGAAGGTGACGAAGCCGTTCTCCAGGCAGGGCGGCGGCGCCGGATCGGGCGCCAGTCCCAGCGGGCGGTAGCACAGGAACCCGCCCTCCAGCCGTACCAGACGTTCGCTGTGATGCTCGTCGCCGGCACCGGGCGGATCGGCGACGGCATCGGTGAAGCGGGCGTCGATCGCCGACAGCCCGGTCGTCGCCGGGTAGCCGAGCCAGGATACCTGGACCGGCGCCGGCTGGCGGGCGAAGACGCCCAGCCGGTTGTTCGCCGTGTGGCCGGCCAGATCCACCAGCACGTCGATGCCGTCCGCCCGCACCCACGCCGCCACCGTCTCGTCCGCCACCCCCTGGATGTCGCGCCAGCCGTCCACCGACCGTCGTATGTGGTCGGTGATCACATCCGGCAGTTCGACGTTGGAATAGGCGAACAGCTCGACCCGTGTCCGGTCGTGGGCCTCCAGCAGCGGCAGCAGGAACATCGCCACCGAATGCAGCCGGAAGTCCGGCGAGACGTAGCCGATGCGCAGACGCCGCCCGGCCAGGGCCGGCCGCGCCGGTCGCGGGGTGGCGACGAGTGCGGGGGCCAGCGCTCCCTCCACCCGCTCGCCCCAGCGGCGGTGCGCGGCGCACAGCTCGGCCGGCGTCAGCGCCTCGCGGTAGCCCAGCATCATCAGAAGGTTGCTGTCGGTGCCGGGATCGTCGGGCCGAAGCTCCGCCACCGTGCGGTAGGCGGCCAGCGCCGCCTCCGGCTCCCCCTGAGCATCCAGGGCGGCGGCCAGCCCGAACCACGCCTCGGCATAATCGGCCTTGGCGGCCACGGCCTTACGGAACATGTGCACCGCCTCGCCAACGCGGCCCATCCGCCCCAGGGCCAGCCCCAGGTTGTTCATGGTGCCGGCATCGCGAGGCGCGCGCAGCAGGGCCTGGCGCAGCAGCCGCTCGGCCTCGTCCAGGAAATCGGCGTTCAGCGCGGCGGTGCCGGCGAGGAACAGGAAATGACCGTTCTGCGGGTGACGGGCCAGAAGGTCGCGGTAGACGGCGAAGGCCGCCTGCGGCTGGCGGCCGTTGGCCAGCACCGCGGCGAGATTGAGATGCGCCTCGACCCACTCCGGCCGCTCCTCGACCGCCCGGCGGAAGGCGGCGGCGGCGTCCTCGCCGTTGCCGCGGGCCGCCAGGGTCACGCCGAGGCTCTGGTAGGCCTCGGCGAAGCGCGGCGCGCGCAGGACGGCGGCGAAGAAGCTGCGCTCCGCCCCCTCCAGGTCGCCGGTCTGGTGCAGCGCCAGCCCGAGGTTGTAGAGGCGCTCGGGCGTCGCCCCGCCGATGGCGATGCTGCGCCGGAACAGCGGAATGGCCTCGGCCGGCGCGCCGGACAGGGCGGCGGCGCTGGCCAGGAGGAACAGGGCGTCCGGTTCGCCGGACGCCAGGGCCAACACGGATTCGGCGAGGGTCCGAGCCCGGTCCAGCTCGCCCGCGGCCAGACAGTGGGCGGCTTCGGCCAGCACGTCCTGCGTCATGCCCCCACCCCAGCGTCCGTGTGGTTCCCGGCTTCGGACAGGCGCCGGGCGACCTCGGCCACCACGCCGTCCCAATCGCCGGCCCGTTTCTGGCGGAACAGGGTCATGGTCGGGTACCAGGGGCTGTCGGCCCGGTCGAGCAGCCAACGCCAATCAGGGCTGAAGGGCAGCAGCACCCAGACCGGTCGCCCCATGGCGCCGGCCAGATGGGCGAGCGAGGTGTCGACGGTGATGACGAGGTCCAGGTTGGCGACGACCGCCGCCGTCTCGGAGAAATCATGCAGCAGGCCGTCCAGCGGGAGCACGCCGGGCGGCGCGTCGGCCGCCCCGTCCTCGTGCTTCTGCACCCCGAAGAACTGCGCGTCGGGCACGGCCAGCAGCGGCGCCAGGGCGGAGGGCGGCATCGAGCGCTCGCGGTCGCGGGAGTGGAGCGGCCGCCCCTTCCAGGCGATCCCGATCCTGCGGCGCGGGCCGGCGGCGGCGTCGAGGCGGTCGGCCCAGAGGGCCTGCCGGGTCGGCTCGGCGAACAGGTAGGGCACGGTGGCCGGGATGGTCTCCAGCAGCGTGCCGAAGCGCTCGGGCAGGCTCATCAGCGGGACATGGCGGGCGAAGGCGAGGTCGTCGTGGACGCGGGCGGGCGTTTCCGTGCGCGGCACCACCCGCACGCCGTGGCGGCCGAGGCTGTGCCACAGCAGCGTGAACACCGGCGCCTGCACCTCGAACGCGACGTCGTAGCCGCGCTCCGCCAGCAGCGGCAGGTAGCGGGTGAACTGAAAGGTGTCGCCGAACCCCTGCTCGGCCGTCACCAGCAGCGTGCCGCCGACGGCCAGCGGCGGTTCGCCCTGCCAGACCGGCTGGGCGAAGGGGCGCGGCTCCTCGCCGAAGCCGCTCCACCGCCAGCGCCATTCGTACTCCTTCCAGCCCTGGGCGAAGTCGCCGTGCAGCAGCAGGCACAGACCGAGGTTCCAGTGGGCGGGCGGGAAGTCCGGGCGCAGTTCCAGCGCCTTTTCATAGCACTCGCGCACGCCGGGCGTCGGATCGAGGCCGCCGCGGGCGTTGCCGAGGTTGACCAGGGTTCCCGCCACGTCCTCGCCGGAGGGAAGGTCGCCCTCCTCCGCCGAACTGTCCCCCGGCCGGCGCTGGGCCAGGGCGAGGCCGAGGTTGCTGTAGGCCTCGAAATAGTCGAGCCGCAGCGCGATGGCCCGGCGGTAGCTGGCGATGGCCGCCTCGACGTCGCCGGCCCCCATCTGGGCGTTGCCGAGGTTGTTGTACGCCTCGGCCTCCTCGGGGTTGCCGGTCAGCAGGGCGCTCAGCCGTTCGACCGCCTCGGCGTGCCGGCCCAGCGCCTGCAGCGCCGCCCCCAGGTTGGCACCCGCCCCGAGATGGCCGGGAAACACGGACAGCGCCTTCTCGAACACGCCGACGGCCTGCTCGTGGCGGCGTTGTGCGTAGAGAAGGGTGCCCAGCTGACTCCAGGCGTCGGCGGCCTCCCACGCCCGGCCGGCCGCCTCCAGGGCCATGGCGAGGTTGTTCAGCGTTTCGGGGTCGTCGGGCGCCAGGCGGGCGGCCTGCGACAGGAAGACGACGGCCTCCCCCGGCCGGCCGAGTTGGGCCAGGACGGTGCCGAGCAGGGCGTTCGCCACGGGGTCGGCCGGCCGGGCCGCCTGCAACGCACCGTAGAGGGCGAGCGCCTCCTCCAGCCGGCCTTCACGATGGTGCGCCGCCGCCAGGGCGGCGGCTTCCTCGATGGACATCGGCTTCGGGGACGGGCTGGACATGGTGCGGCTCCGTATGGGCCTCAGTAGGCCAGGGACAGCCCGACGTGAGGCCGTCCGAGGCGGTTCTCGCCGGTGTTGGCGCCGCGCAGCTGGAAGCCCCAGTCGAGCTTCAGCGTCACGTAGGGCGGCAGGCTGTAGCGCAGCCCCGGCCCGACGCTGGCCAGCACGGTGTGCCGGTCGTCGCCCGCCGCGCGGTGGCGCTGGCGGGCCACGCCGTAATCGACGAAGACCAGCCCCAGCAGGCTGTCGTCCAGGTTTCGCCCGCCGAACAGGCCGGACAGACTGACTTCGGGCGACCGCAGCTCGGTCGACAGCAGGACGCCCTGGTCACCCAGAACTTCCGATTCCGCATAGCCCCGGACGCTGGCGTTGCCGCCCAGACTGAGCTGCTCCGACGCCAGCAGGTTGGCGCTGGAGACCTGCGCCTGCGCCCGGACGATCCAGGAGAACGCCTCCGGCAACCTGGTCACCCGGTCCAGTCCGATGCGGGCGTAGCTGTAGCGCGCCTCGGCCCCGGCCCGGCTGGTGCCGAACACCGCGTCGCTGTTGCGGTCGCCGATCCCGCCGGGGCTGTGGACCAGGCTGACGTTCAAGGCCGTCGCCCCCCAACCGTCGGCCAGCGAGGCGTCGTAGGCAACCACCGCCTGGGCGATGTCGGTGCTGCTGCGGAACACCGAGGTGCCGCCGAAGTCCAGGTTGTTGTTCGACCGCTTCCAGTCCACCCCGGCCTGGATCCCCTGGCGCAGCGTGCCGGCGTCGAGAGCCCACTTGGGCAGCGGCACCGCGTAGCGCGCCGACAGCTGGGAGGAGCGGCCGGTCTGGTCGAAGCCGCTGCCCAGGTTGGGCCGCGTCTCGGTGTGGCTGCCGAAGACGGTCAGCGTGTGGCGCCAGGGCAGCGGGATGCTCCAGCTTCCGGCGTGGGTGACCGAGCGCGGATCGCCGCTGGCGCCGCGCAGGCCGCGGTCGAGCGTGTCGGGGCTGACCGAGAGCTGGTAGGAGATCTGCTGGTCGGCCCAGAAGGCGTTGCCCCAGTTCAGGCCGGCGAACAGGCGGTCGCGCCCGGTGGCGGCGGTGCCGGTGTTCTCGTAGCCGCCGAAGACGCGCACCGGCACGCGGTCGGCGGTGCGCAGAACGATGTCGCTGGTGCCGGGTTCGGCGCCGCGCTGGTAGACGAGGTCGGTGTGGCGGAACGGGTTGCGGTTCAGCCAGTCGATGTCCTCCAGCAGCCCGCTGGCCCGGATGCGGTCGCCGGGCCTGGTGCGGACGTTGGACAGCAGCATCTCGTCGCTGAACCACTCGTTGCCCTCCGCGGTGACCGCCCCGGCGCGGAACTCGACGACGATGATCTGGATGGTGCCGGCGGTGACGTCCTGCTCGGGCACGACGACGTCAACCAGCGGCCGGTCGTGCTCGCGGAACCACAGCACGGTGGCGCGGCTGATGGCGTTCAGGCCGTCGAAGGTCAGCGGCTTGCCGAGATGCGGCTCCATGAGAGCGCGGAAGGCCGGATCGTCGAGCACGTCGAGCCCGGCGGCGACCACCCCGCGGGTGTCGTTGCCGCCGCGTTTGACCGCGGCGCCATCGGGAACGAAGAGCAGGCCCTTCAGCGCCGGCGTGATGACCTGATCGCCGGGAGGCAGGGCCGGAGTCGGCGGCGGCAGGACGGGCGCCTCGGCGGGCGGATTGGCTGGCGGCTGCTTGGGGGCGACGCGCTCCCAGTCCTGAGCCGCCGCCGGGACGGCGGACAGGCCGAACAGAAGCGCCAGGACGGCGGCGGTTGCGACGGTCGCCGGCTTCGGGGAAGGCAAACGGATCATTGGACGTTCTTCTCGTCGGCGGCTTGCCCGGAGGTGGCGGAGGCGTTGCGCTCGGCAACGATGGAGACGGCGGGCTGCTCGTCGGCACGGAAGGTGGAGAAGCTGGATGCGCCGGCCATCGCGCTGCCGCCGCTCTCACCATTGATGTGGGCCGACCCGCCGCCGGTCGCGGCGGCCGGGATACCGCCGGATGCGGCGTTGGCGGCCGGCTGGCTGTAGACGACCTGGAAGCCGCCGGCGTTGACCGACGCCTCGACCCGGCCGGCAGGGGCGGTCTGCGCGCCGCCGCCAGCGGGAGCCTGGGCCGACACCTGCACGGTGACGATTCCGCCCTCGGCGCGGGCCCCGGAGCCGGACGTTCCCGGTGTCGGAGCCGCCGTGACGGCGGCCGCGGTGCCACCGGAAGCCGCGGTGGCGGGCGGGCGGGCGGTGTTCACGAAGGAGGCTGCCGGGGCGAGAACCACGCCGCTGTTGAAGGCGCCGGGGGAGCCCGTACCGATGGCGGCTGTTCCCCCGATGACCGTCGTCGGCGGCGGCATCACGACCGTCGGCGGGGCCGTCGGCGCAACCGCCACGGGCGGCGGCACCGGCGGCGTCGTCACGGGCGGCGGCTCGACGACGGGCGGCGTCACCGGCGGCGTTACCGGCGGCGGCTCGACAACGGGCGGCGTCACCGGCGTCACCGGCGGCGGCTCGACGACGGGCGGCGTCACCGGCGTCACCGGCGGCGGCTCGACGACGGGCGGCGTCACCACCACGGGCGGTGTCTCGACGACGGGTGGCGTCACCACCACGGGCGGCGTCACCGGAGGGGACGGGGGAGAGGGGACAGTGATGCCGTTCCCGTACAGGATCTGGTCGCCGGTCTCGGTGACCGAGGCCGGGGCGTAGTTCGCATAGGTCTTGCCGGTGAGGATGCCTCCCGTCACCCCGCCCAGCGTGGTGCCGGGTTGGTCGGCGGAATAGATGAGGAAGCGTCCGTTGGCGGCGCTGAGCGTCGCCGAGCCGCTGTTGTTGAAGACGCCGTTGTCGGCGGCCAGGACCAGCGCGCTGCCGGTGCCCGACGCGGCGAGGGCGCCGCCAAGCAGGGTGATGCCGCTGTTGGGAGTGATCCCCTGGTTGAGGACGCTGAGCGTGCCGGCGGTGACGGCGTCGAGCGTGATGGTGCCCGAAGCACCGTTGGTCTTGCCGGCGCCCGAGCGCAGCTCGATGGACACCGCGCCGGTGCCGGCATCGATCGTCGTGCCGGCGGCCATGGTGATGGCGGCGTCACCGGCGTCGCGCTGGGCATCGACGACGCCGTTGGCCAGCAGGTCGTTGCCGATCAGCGTCAGGTTGCCGTTGTCGGTGGTGATGCTGGCGTTGAGCAGGATCGAGCGGCCGGCCTGGAGCGTCAGCGCGCCGCCGTTGCCCAGCAGGTTGTTCGCCGTGATCGCGCTGTCCACCGTGATGTCGTTGTTCGCCTGCAGGGTGACGGCGGTGCCGGTGTTGAGCACCTCGGTGATGCGCAACGGGTTGATGGTCACCGTCTGGTCGGCGCTCAGCCAGTACCCCAACGTCGCCGCCGTCGGCAGCATCATATAGATCCGGCCGCCGGTTCCGTCACGGTACGCCGGGATGAGCACCGTGCCGCCGGTGGTGACGGCCGGTTGGACGACGCCGATCTGGCCGTTGGCTTGAGTTCCGATGAGGCTGTTGGCGGCGGAGATTCCGCCGGTCACGCCGGCGGTGCCGCTGCCCCAGGTCACCGCGCCGGCGGCGGTCGCCGTGCCGTTGGCCCGATTGTAGCTGCCGACCACGTAGTTGCCGCCGTTGATCTCGGTGACCGAGTTGCCGACCCGCTCGCCGGCGGATGTCCCTACCAGGCTGTTGGCGGACGACACGACGCCGGCGACGCCGGTGACGCCGCTGCCCCAGGTCACCGCTCCCGCACTGGCCGCGGTCCCGTTCGTCCACGCCGTGCTCCGGATCACGTAGTTGCCGTTCGAGAGCGTGGTCACATACCCGACCCCGTCGTTGGCGGAACTGCCCACCAGGCTGTTGGCGGACGACACGACGCCGGCGACGCCGGCGGTGCCGTTGCCCCAGGTAACCGCCCCCGCATTGGCCGCCGCCCCGTTCTTCCAGGTCGTGGACCACACCAGGTAGTTGCCGTTGCTGAGCCGCTGGATGTAGTTGGCGCCGATCTTGTCGTTGCTGGAGGAGCCGACGAGGCTGTTGGTGGCCGACACGATGCCGGTGACGCCGGCGGTGCCGCTGCCCCAGGTCACCGCGCCCGCGCTGGTCGCCGCGCCGTTCTTCCAGTCGGGGCTCAGGACGAGGTAGTTGCCGCTGCTGAGCACCGTGATGCCCCCGCCGCCGATCCTGTCGTTGTTGGTGGAGCCGACGAGGCTGTTGCTGGACGACAGGGTGCCCGAGATCGCCCCGGTGCCGCTGCCCCAGTACACCGCTCCCGCGCTGGTCGCCGTGCCGTCCGACCAGGCGGAGGAGACGATCAGATAGGCCCCGTTGGCGAGGCTCGTGGCCACCTGTCCTCCGACCTGGGCGTTGGTGGTGGTTCCCACCAGACTGTTGGCGGCGGACGCCACCCCGGTCCGGCCGGCCGTTCCGTCGCCCCACGTGATCAGCCCGGCGTTGGACACCGAGCCGTTCTTCCAGACGGAGGACGCCACCAGATAGTTGCCGTTCGACAGGGCGTAGAGGGAACCTCCGATGCGGTCGTTCTGCGCGCTTCCCACCAGGCTGTTGGTGGTGGAAATCTCGCCGATCAGGCCGGCCGTACCGTCGACCCAGGTCGCCGCACCCGCCGAAGCGGCGGCGCCGTTGCTCCAGTCGGGGCTTCCGATGACGTAATTGCCGTTGCTCAGGCCGATGGTGCTGGAGCCGATCCTGGCGTTTGCGACGGTCCCCACCAGGCTGTTGGAGGCCGACACGACGCCGGCGACGCCGGTGGCGCCGCTGCCCCAGGTCACCGCACCCGCGGAGGCGGCGCCGTTGTTGCTCCACGCCACCGTAGGCACAACATAATTGCCGTTATTCAATGCATAGGCCAGTTGTCCGACGCTGTCGTTGGCGGTCGATCCCACCAGGCTGTTGGTGGCGGACACCGCGCCGACCACCGCGGCCGTTCCGTTGCCCCAGGTCACCGCACCCGCCGAAGCGGCGCCGTCGTTGCTCCAGGACGGGGACAGGATCAGGTAGTTGCTGGTGGTGCTGTTGATCAGGGTAATATTTACGGAGCCGACTTTGTCGTTGGCGGTCGTCCCGACCACGCTGTTGGTGATGGACACCGCGCCGCTCATCGGGGCCGTGCCGTTGCCCCAGGTCATCGCACCCGCCGAAGCCACGCTGCCGTTCGACCAGTTGCTGGTTCTCAGCACGTAATTGCCGTTGTCCAGAAGCATGGGCCCGTCGTAGCCGACCTTGTCGTTGGCGGACGCCCCCACCAGGCTGTTGGTGGCGGACACCACGCCGGCCACCCCGGCCGTGGCGCTGCCCCAGGTCACCGCACCCGCGTAGGTCGCGCTTCCGTTCATCCATGACGGGGAGCGCACCAGGTAGTTGCCGTTGGCGAGTCGGCTGAAGTAGAAGCCGACACTGTCGTTCGGGGTGCCGCCGACAAGACTGTTGGTGGCGGATATGGAACCGGTGATGCCGACCGTGCCGTCGACCCAGGTCGCCGCCCCCCGACGGCCCGACCAGCCGGGGGACGTGATCACGTAGTTGCCGTTGCTGAGCGTCTGGACTGTCCCGACCCCTTCGCCGGCGGCCGTCCCGACCAGACTGTTGGCGGCGGAGACGACGCCGCTGACGCCGGTGACGCCGCTGCCCCAGGTTGCAAAGCCCGCCCCCGACAACGTGCCGTTTTTCCAGTTGATGTCGTAGACGACGAAATTGCCGCTGGGCAGCGCGATGATCGACTGGTTGTCGGCGCCGATCCCGTCGCCGGCAGCGGCGCCGGTCAGCGTGCTGATCAGCGCGCCGGTCAGGCCGTTGAAGAGATAGACCGCCCCGGCGTTGGTTCCGGCGAAATCGTCGCCCTTCGCCGACACGACGGCGTTGCCGGTGGACAGGGTCTTGACGACGTATCCGAAATCGTTGCCGACGGCGGGATTGGGGTCGTTGAGCTGGAAATAGGGAAGGCCTGCCGCCGTGGTGCTGACGACGATGTTCTTGGGGTCGAGCAGCAGCGTGCCGGCGGCGCCGGCCGGGGCGGAGGCGTCGCCGATTCCCGCGAAGATCAGCGTGTCGCGCGACGACACCTCGATCAGCCCGCCGTTGCCACCCTGCGCGCCGCCGCGCGCCGAGGCGGTGCCGTAATAGTCGGTGGCGCCTTCCGACCAGACGATGATCCGCCCGCCGTCGCCGGCCGGCCCGGTCGCGTCGGCGCGCAGCGTCGCGGTCGGGCTGACCCGCGTCGTCGTCGCCTTCGGCACGGCGCCCGAGCCCTGGTAGTCGCCGCCGATGCGGACCGACCCGCCCTGGACACCGCCCGAGGCGTCGATCGCGGCGTCCGTCAGCGTGATCGCCGACGCGAACAGGTCGACCGAGCCGCCGGCCTGGGCGCCCGCCGCCTCGTGCCGACCGGAAGAGAACAGGGTCGAATCCGCCCGGCTGCTGACGACCGACACCGCACCGCCGCGGGTGGCGCCGCGCGCCGACAGCGTGGAGTTCGACGGGGCGATGTAGGTCTTGCCGAACTCGACCGCCACCGTGCCGCCGGCCCCGGCGCTGCCGTTCGCCGACACCCGGCCCTGGTTGGACACCCGCTCGCCGCGCACCGTCACCGAACCGCCGCGCGCCCCGTCCGCCGACAGCGTGCCGCTGTGCATCGCCATGCCGCCCGCCGTCACGGCGTTCACCCCCGTGCCGGAGGTCGCGGCGGTGGCCGCCACCGCGATGGTCCCGCCGTCGCCGGCGGCGGTCTTCGCCTCCACCGTGCCTTCGGTGATCACGTTGCCGCCCGCCGCCGTCAGCATCACCCGGCCGCCGCGCGACTCGACCCCGGTCGCCCGCACCAGCCCGCCGTTGTTGCCGGCCAGCGCGTAGACGTTGCCGCCCGCCGCCTTCAGCTCCGCCGTCGCCGCCTCGATCAGCCCCGAGGTCTCGGCCTTGCCGCCGGCGGTGCCGACCCGCACCAGCACCCGCTCGCCGTCGGCGCCCCCCTCGCTCAGCAGCACCTCGGTGCCGGACGCCAGCCCGGCCGTCCCCCTGGGCGCGCTGATGCGCCCCTTGTTGACCACCTCGCGCGCGATCAGCACCACGTCGCCGCCGGTCGAGCTGATCTTGCCCAGGTTGGTGACGCTGCCGGTGCTCTCGCCCTTGAAGACCAGGCTGCCGCCGGCCATGAAATGCTCGTTCAGCACGTCGAGGGTCGAGGCGGCGAACGTGCCGCCGGTCACCACCACGCCGCTCTCGCCGATCACCACGCCCTGCGGGTTGATCAGGTACAGCGAGCCGGTGGCCTTCAGCGTGCCGAGGATCTGCGACAGGTTGCCGCCGGTGACCCGGTTCAGCGTCGCGCCCGTCCCGTTGTTGACCTGGACCGTGCCGCCCTGGCCGATCGAGAAATCCTTCCAGTTGATGACGCCGCGCGCCGTCGCCTGATCGATGGTCATCACCGCGCCGGACCGCCCGATGCTGCCCGATCCGGCAACGAAGGCGCCTTCCGTCGGCAGCACCGGCGTCTGCGCCAGCGCGGTGGTGATGGGGAGCGTGGCAACCGTCGAAAGCAGGATTGCCCGGAGCATTCCAGAGCCCATCGTTCAAGCACCTTTCCGCAAGATTCGCCTATGGCCGGCTGTCTTGGACCCGGGAACCGGTCATCCGCTCGGAGGCCCGCCGTAGAAAGCAGGCGCGCATTTGATTTGTTGACCCAAGCACCCGGACATCCGTCGACTCATATCGGAGACGACCTCCGATCGGGCACAGCTCTCAAGGCCGCACCATACAATAATAACCCGAATGACATAACTAATTAAATCGAATACATTGCGACAATTATATCTTTCAATTTCTTTCGTTGCCTTTCATTTCCTTGCAGTGAATTTCATTTTCTTTCACGGAGTTTTATTTACCCGAGAGCTTTCTTGAATGCAGCGGCGGGGTGCCGCCCGGCTGCAGGCTTCAACGATACGATCGAGGAAGGGCTGGCTGAGCGGTACGCTCAACCGCTGATCGAGTCCGCTTTGGGTTTCCGGCCGGCGGTATCGGTCGGCGCGGGGGCCGGAGGGCACTTCGATGCACCGGCGAATCGGCAGAGGAACGGGCCCGGCGGCGTGCGGGCGCCTGCCGGAAGCCGGCATGTCCGGCCGGTCAGCGGTGGACCGGCGCTGCGAACGCGTAGCCGCGGCTGCGCATCGTGCGCAGCGGCAGGGCCTCGCCCGCGTCCAACTCGACTTTCCGTCGCAGGCGATGGACCAGGAGGTCGATGCCCCGGGCGTCCACCTCCAGGCGTTCGGCCAGCGTCCCGCGGTCGATGATGACCGCCGGCGTCTCGAAGAAGGGCGACAGCAGGCGGACCTCGGCCTCGTTCAAGGCGACCACGCCGCCGCCGGGCGCCACCAGACGCCAGCGCGCGGCCTCGAGGCGCCAGGCGCCGGCAGCGGGGGCCGACGGCGCCTGTTCCTCCTTGTCCCGGCGGCGCATGACCGAGCCGATGGCGGCTTCCAGCTCGCGCATGTCGAGCGGCTTCGTCAGATAGATGTCCGCTCCGGCGTTCAGGCCGAGAATGCGGTCCTCGACACGGCCACGCGCGGTGATGACGATGATTCCGGTCCTGCCGGCGGCCATCAGCCGCCGGGCGATCAGAACGCCGTCCTCCTCCGGCAACCCCAGATCGAGCAGGATCACGTCGGGCTGCCGCACCGCCAGCGCCGCGTCCATCGTCCGGCCGTTTTCGGCGGCCCGCACCGTCATCCCCCTCGCCTGGAGATAGGAGACGATCTCCTCGCAGAGATCCGCGTGGTCTTCCACGACAAGCACGTCCAGAGCCACGACCGTCCTTCCGCCGTTTCCGCCGGTCACGCCACACCGTTCCAGGCCGGGCCGTCCGGCCCGGCTTCGGAAACGGGGACGGCACCGTATTCCGTTTCGATCCCGCACTGCAACGGCAGGCGGATGGTGAACACGGCGCCGCCGTCCGGCCTGTTCCTGACTCCGACCGTGCCCCCGTGGGCCGTCACGATGTGGTGGGTCAGGTAAAGCCCCAGCCCGGCCCCCGGCACCCGGCCCGTGTTGGTGCCGCGGTAGTATTTCTCGAAAACGCGACCGCATTCCTCGCCCGGAACGCCCGGTCCCCGGTCGGCGACCGTCACGACCGCGTCGTTCCCGCTTCGGGTCAGCGTGACCTCGACGGCACTGCCCGGTGGCGAATACTTGACCGCGTTCTCCATCAGGTTGGACAGCGCCATGCCCAGAAGCTGTTCGTCGCCGGCCGTCGACGGGGTTTCTTCGGCGATGGTCACGAAGGCGTGCTGCGGGGCCGCCGCCTGGGCCGCATCGGCGGCCCTGCGCACCAGCACGGCCGGATCGAGCGGGCTGGTGCGCAGCAGAAGCCCGGCGCCCTCGATCCGGTCGTCCAGCAGGCAGGCGTCGATCATCCCGTTCATATGGCCGACCGCCCGCCGGATCCGGGCCAGCCGCGGTTCGCGCGCCGGATCCTGCTCCGCCTCCAGTTGCAGGTACTGGGTGGCCGTGCTGATGACGGCCAGCGGGGTGCGGAACTCATGACTGATCATGGCGAGGAACTGGCGTTGCGCGTCGCGTGCCGCCCGCTCCAGCCCGGCGGCGGCCTCCGCCATCTCCTTCGCCTTGACAAGCTCCTGTTCGAGTTGCCGGCGCCGGCTGATGTCGTTGAGGGCCAGCAGCAACGCCGGCCGGCCCTGGTAATCGATGGCGACCATGGATGCCAGCGCCCAGAAATGGTTGCCGGCGACGTCCCGCATCGCAACCTCGGCGTTTTCGACGAAGCCATCGTGTTCCAATGTGGCGGCCAGCCGGTCGCCGTCGTCCGGGTTCTGGTAGATCGTCCGGATGTCCGGCACGGCTCCGGCCTCCCCGCTGCTGCCGACGAGCAGGTCCCGCATCCGGCGGTTGGAGTAGAGCGGGGTGGAATCCGCCGCCTGGAACACGACGATCGGCATCGGCGCCGCCTCCAGGATCAGACGGAGTTGCGCCTCGCGGGCGGCCAGCAAGGCGTTGGCCCGGTCGAGGTCCGCCGTGCGAGCCCCCACCCGCTCGGCCAGTTCCGCCTCGTTGCGGCGCAGGGCGACGACCAGGGCCCGCTGCGCTTCGTCGTTTTCGACCCGCAGCAGGCGCAATTGCGCCGCCATCATCACGGCGAAGAACAGCATCTCCACGACGGGCGCGTAAACCGGCAGGAAGTAGGTGACCTCCGTGAAGGGCAGGAAGCCGGTGTTGCGCAGCGCCGCCACGACGTTGCCGGCAACCAGCGCCAGCCAGCCGAGGATCATGTAGCTCGCCGGCCGGTGCCCCGACAACCGGGATTGGACGCTCGCCGCCACGCCGGCCGCCAGGATGAGCAGCGCCAGATTGCGGGGTCGCACGAGGACGTCCAGCCAGGAATCCTCTTCCAGGAGAAAGTTGTAGATCACCAGCAGGACAAGGCCGAGGACCACCGGCGCCCCCACCACCGGCAACATCCAACGGGTGCGGCGCAGCGGCAGCATGGAGAACAAAAAGGCGATCCCGAAGACGCCGGAGCCGACCAGCCAGACAAAGGGGTTGTTCGTGCCGACCGGCAGGTGCCCGCCCCACATCAGGTTGTCCAACCCGTTCATCGCCATGATATGGCCGGTGGAGGCCAGCGCCGAACCGGCGTACAGCACCATCGCCGGACTGGGCATCACCGCCGCCAGCGGCAGCGCCCCCAGCCCGAGCAGAGCGGCGACGGTCGTCAGTATCGTGTGGAAGTGGATCTCGCGCTGCTCGGCAACGGTGAAGGCATCCGGCCGCCACAGGGCGAGCGGCACCGCCACGGGGCCGCTGGTGACGGCGCGGAACCACAGCGTATGGCGGCCGGCCGGCAGGTCGAAGCTTTCCGCATGCCGCCGGGCCGACGTGGCCTCCGTGACGAGGTCGCCCATCACGGCGACCGGGGCTTGCGTCCACGACCCCCACATCTCCAACCGCTCAAAATTCGGGATGTCCAGCATCAGGACATAGCGGCCGGCGGCGGCCGGCGGAACGAGGATCTCGGAACGCAGCCACACGGCGTCGGTGGTGAATCCCAGGCTGACACGGCCCGACCAGGGGGTGGAACTGGCGAAGGCCGTGGGATCGTCACGAACGTCGGTAACGGTCTTTCGAGAGGTGGGGTCGCTCAGCACCGCGTCGAACGCCAAGTCCACGCGGTTTCGACCGTCGATCAGGATGGGGTCTGCCCTCACCACGCCGGCGGCGATCAGGATCAGCAGGGCCAGGGCGAAAGACAGCACGCCATCCGCCATCGCTCCCCGACGGACGCCATACTGCGTTCCTGGCCATACCATATTGCGTCGCGTGCTCCAGATGCCTTTTGACCATAATCTTTTGGCATCAAGGCCGCCATCACGACGTTTCGCTGCCCCCTCTTGCCGATGAATGCCAATCGGAGGCGGGAGACGATCGAACTGGAACATCCGCAGTTGTCGATTGCGTGGCGGTGCCATCCGATTTTCATCTGGCCGCGGTATTCGCGGTGTATACGGTCCCGGAGGGCCTGCCGGACGTTCACCCGAACATCGCGGAGCTTTACGCCCGCAAGGTGGCGCGTCTGGCCGAAACACTGAACCGCCCGGAGGAGCGCGACGAGGCCGCCAGTACCATTCGCGGGCTGATCGAGCGGATCACACTTACGCCCGGTCCGAAGCGCGGCCAGCTCGATGTGACGCTGTGCGGCGAGATCGGCACACTCCTGGAGTGGACGGCCCAAAAGCAGAACACTCCCGGCCCGGGGGGCTCGGGAGTGTCTGTATGGTTGGTTGCGGGGGCAGGATTTGAACCTGCGACCTTCAGGTTATGAGCCTGACGAGCTACCGGGCTGCTCCACCCCGCGTCAACACGCAGGCTTGGT